>NZ_PXZN01000120.1:0-4104 GCF_003013445.1 Brevibacillus sp. NRRL NRS-603
GCCGTCATGCGTCGTGCGGGCGATTATTCAACACTCTCCGATTTCGTTGAAGTTGGCGACTTGACCATATCGATGAATGAGAAGAGAGTCACGAAAAATGGAGTCGCTTTGGAGGTTACGCCAAATGAATACCGCTTGCTCACAACGCTTGTCCGTTATCCGGGGAGGACGTGGGGCAGGGAGGAGCTCGTGCGTGAGGTAATGGGGTTTGATTTCGAGGGATACGACCGAACCATTGATACGCATATCAAAAATCTTCGCCAAAAGATAGAGGCAGACCCGAAGCAACCGGAGTATATCAAGACGGTGTATGGATTGGGCTATCGCTTTGACGATCCCATGAAGAAGTGAGGCCACGATGAAGCATATTTGGGTAAAGCTTGCTTTTGTGATCATGACAGTCGGCGCATGTGCTGTTCTTTTTTCCTCGTTGTTGTCCGTAAAGGAAATGGATGTTCATTTTTCCATGTATGCCGATGAAGTGAGAAATCAGCATAACGAAGAAATATCGCGAGTCGCACTCCAGGCGTATCAGGACAATCAGGGCTGGGGAGCGGAAGCCTACCACAAGCTTGAAGCAGTTTCTGAGGTTTTGGGATTACATATCATACTCCTGGATCAGCAACAACAAGTGAAAAACGAGTGGGGCAAGCGGCCAGTCCATACGAGCAATTACAGTGTTGACAAGATTCCCCTTGTCAGTAAGGGTGTCATGATTGGCCAACTAGTGATTAGCCACGATGATCGGAGTGCCTATATGACCTTGGAAAGTCATTTCCAATGGGCCCATAAAAACACGACGATGTGGACGATGGCTGTGCTGCTCATCCTGGTCATTATCATCAGTATACCGCTCGCTCGGACCATGGTGCGTCCAGTCGTACAAGTGAGCACCGCAGCGCAACGAGTCGCGCGAGGCAATCTGTCCATACGCGTACCGGAGCCTCGTGGCAAGGATGAAGTAACGTCATTGGTCGTTGCTTTTAACAACCTGGTCCATAGTCTTGAGCATCAGGAAGAACTGCGAAAGCGACTGACCTCCGATATTGCCCATGAATTGCGAACACCACTGAATACCTTGCTGGCGCAAGTAGAGGGGATGATCGACGGCATCTGGGAAGCAACTCCCAAAAATCTCGAAAGCACAAGGTCTGAGGTACTGCGTTTGAGCCGTCTCGTCCGCGATTTAGATCAGGTGATCCAGGTGGAGTCAGGTTCCTTGCAAATGCGCAGTGAAGAGGTGGAGCTACGTGAAGTCGTCAAAGAAGTCACCGAGTCGATGAGTGCTACGTTTGCCCGTGAGCAAGTGAAATTTCACTTCAAAGGTGATCACGCTGTCTG
The DNA here is from genome assembly GCF_003013445.1 of Brevibacillus sp. NRRL NRS-603. Taxonomy (NCBI): domain Bacteria; kingdom Bacillati; phylum Bacillota; class Bacilli; order Caryophanales; family Paenibacillaceae; genus Brevibacillus; species Brevibacillus sp. NRRL NRS-603. The sequence goes on from NZ_PXZN01000120.1 coordinate 1,342, forward strand.
GATCAAAGGGGACAGGCAGAGACTGGCGCAAATCGTAGCCAATTTGTTGACGAATGCCTGCAAGCATACGCCAGCGGGAGGAGAAGTCGTAGTCACGGTAGACAAGCCGAATCCGATGGTCCGGTTGCAAGTGAAGGACAGCGGCACGGGCATCGATCAAAAGGACCTCCCGTACGTCTTCGAGCGTTTTTATCGGGGAGATCGCTCGCGAGCAAGAGAACGCGGTGGAGCAGGATTGGGGTTGACGATTGTGAAAGGGATCGTGGAGGCGCACAAGGGAATCATCTCGTTGGATAGCAGAGTGGGGGAGGGAACGACCATCACGATTTTGTTTCCGTCACAAGCTCATGAAAGCGAAAAGTAAGCCTATACCGTATCGTTCTGGCTGTACATCGTTTATGATAGAAAGAGAATTTGAATATTCGATACAAAGAGGGAGAGCACATGTTTGATTGGACTACCATGGGAGCATTTTTAGCTGTTGTGATCGGCCTCTTTTTAATACCGGGACCCGCTGTCCTGTTAACTGCGACGCGTACCGTTCAGGGAGGACGTAAAGCAGGGATCATGGCTGGGCTGGGCATTGCTACGGGAGACTTCATTCATACGATTTTTGCTGCCGTCGGTTTATCCGCGATTTTGATGACATCTGCATGGGCATTCAATCTCGTAAAATATGCAGGAGCGGCTTACTTGGTCTATTTAGGCGTTCGGGCCATGCTTGAAAAACCGGTTGACCCAGAGCTGCCAAAAGTAACACCGTTGCCACCGCTGCAATCGTATGGGCAAGCCATCCTCGCAGAAGTTCTGAATCCGAAAACGGCGTTGTTCTTTCTGGCGTTTCTGCCACAATTCGTACATCCTGAGCGTGGGGGAGCCATTTTCCAATTCCTAGTCCTGGGACTGATTTTCGCTATTTTAGGGTTCTTTTACACCGCGTTGATTGCGATCAGCATCAGACCACTGGGGCATCTGGTGAAGCGAATTTCCTGGCTGGGCCGCTGGAGTGGCAAGATCGTAGGCTCTGTTTATATCTTATTGGGATTAAAAATAGCACTGCAAGAAAGATAAGTTATGAGTCGGGAAGACAGTCTTCCCGGCTTTTTTGTTGCTTGAATATGGCTATAAGGTACTTTTTGGTGCCTATGATACTTGAAAGTACGTACTTTCTATCGAGTTAGGCATGAGACATAATAGCATTCAGAACCAATATATTCGCCAATCATGATAAGTAAGGGCCCTGCTTTGTGAACGGCAAGAAAAATAAAGGGAGGATACAACTCAGATGAGCACTATAACATCCAACGAGAAGCAGCAAGCAATCGGTGCGAAAAACTCCACTCTTGCTTTACTTGCTCTCGCAATCAGCGCATTTGGTATCGGGACTACTGAATTCGTAATCGTCGGTTTGTTGTCTACAGTCGCACAGGATTTGAAAGTAACCATTACTTTAGCAGGACTTCTTATTTCTGGATATGCATTAGGCGTCGCTATTGGAGCGCCAGTTATTACAGCACTTACAAGTCGAATTCCACGCAAGATGCTGCTCATGCTTTTGATGATTGTCTTTGTTGTCGGAAACAGTGCGGCAGCCCTGTCGAGTAGTTTTACGCTTTTAATCATTGCCCGTTTCTTTACCGCGTTTTCTCATGGGGTATTTTTCTCCATTGGTTCTACGATTGCAGCCGATCTGGTGCCAGAAAACAAGCGTGCCAGTGCGATTGCGACGATGTTTACAGGTCTGACTGTTGCAACTGTTACAGGTGTACCTTTGGGAACGTTTATTGGACAAATGTTTGGATGGAGAGCGACTTTTTGGGGAGTTGCCATTCTTGGAGTGATTGCACTTATTTCGACAGCGATTCTGGTACCAAGCAATTTGAAAAAATCCAAGCCTGCTTCCATTAAAGACCAAGTGAAAATAATGACAAACTTACCACTGTTGCTTGTCTTTGCAATTACGGCACTTGGCTACGGAGGTACCTTCGTAACCTTTACGTTCTTAGGTCCGATTTTAGAAGAAATCACAGGTTATCAGGCGAGTGCCGTCAGTCTGATTCTTCTCGTCTATGGGATTGCAGTAGCGATTGGAAATACGGTCGGAGGAAAAGCGGCCGACAAGAATCCTGTAAAAGCGCTGCGCTGGATGTTCATCATTCAGGCGATCATTCTGGTCATTCTCACGTTTACTGCGCCTTTCAAATGGGTGGGAATCCTCACGATTATGCTGATGGGCCTCTTGGCCTTTATGAACGTACCGGGCTTACAAGTATATGTCGTGCAGCTGGCTGAAAAATACGTGCCAAGTGCTGTTGATGTAGCTTCTGCCATTAACATTGCGGCATTCAATCTCGGCATTGCGATTGGAGCGTTCGTGGGAGGAATCATCGTCGATACCATTGGACTGATTCATACTCCATGGGTCGGCGGAGTGATGGTGTTAGGTGCAGCCTTACTCACGGTAATCAGCAGCAAGCTGGAAAAAACTCGTCGTTAATCGAACAAAGACGGCGGATGCGGATCAAAGCATGTGTCCGCCGTTGGTTTCCCAAATCCATCACGTAAGGAGAGAGCAGCGTTGAGCAAATTCGCCGGTCACTATGGTTTTCAGCGAATGTTCAAAGAAGGAAAAATGACGTTAGGATTTCACATTCCGCTGGAGGCATACGAATGGGAACCACCGACAATGGAGCGCCAGGTTGAACTTGTCCAAGCGGCAGAAGACTACGGCTTTACTGGTATCTGGCTGCGCGATGTGATTTT
>NZ_PXZN01000121.1:0-1479 GCF_003013445.1 Brevibacillus sp. NRRL NRS-603
GCTTACTACATCGCTTATAAAATGATCGATATTACCATGGTCGGACTCGAACAATCCAGATCAGTATGGATCATCAGTGATTATCCAGAGGAAATTGGCGATGCGTTAACGGCGAGACTGGGGCGGGGAATTACCTATTTGAATGGAGAAGGTGGATACTCCGGAGATGTCAAAAAGGTCATTTTCTGTGTCATTACACGCTTGGAAGAAGCGAAGCTGAAATCCATCGTGGAGGAAATCGATTCCTCTGCCTTTTTGGCAATCGGTCATATTCATGATGTTTCTGGTGGTCGGTTTAAGAAAAAGAATATTCACTAAAACCTTACGTACAAATTACCCCTGAGCCAGTAGGTAAAACGACCTGATTGCGAAGGGGTAAAAATGTATTGACGGAAATAACAGAATTCATTTAATATTGCGTCATGCCAAAATACAAAATAACGTTCCGTATTTTGGGACAAACGAATGGTGATGAAAATGGACAAAACAGAAAAAACGGCAAACCGAAGTGTGTTAAAAACGCTAGAGTTTCTAGAATATTTTATCCAAAACAGTGAATTAAGCCTGGCTGAGCTTGTCGAGCTGTCAGATATGCCGAAGAGTACGGTGTTTCGAATTCTTCAGACGCTCGAAATGCGCGGCTTTGTCTCCAAAACGACCACGCATAATCCGCCTAAATACCAATTGGGATTGAAGCTGCTGGAGTTTGGGAACATTGTCGCCCAACGGCTGGAGATCAGGAAAATCGCGCTCCCGTATATGCAGCAGCTACGAGATACGGTGGATGAGGCAGTCAACTTGATTATTCGTGATCAAGACGAAGGGGTTTACATCGAAAAAGTCGATACCCGCCAGTATGTTCGTGTATATACGCAGGTAGGTAGAAAATCACCGTTGTACGCAGGTGCATGCCCGCGCATTTTACTCTCATTTATGCCGGATCATGAGATCGAAGAATTATTGAACCGGGTAGACATGAAGAAAATCTCACCAGACACAAATATAGAAAAAGATCTGCTATGGCAATGGATTCACGACGCACGTGAAAACGGCTATACAGTCAGCTACGGTGAATTGGAGCCGGATTCCGCAGCAATTGCTGTACCTATTCGAGATTTTACGGGAGAAGTAATAGCAGGTTTGAGCTTGGCTGGAGCTACATCACGCTTTCAGATCGATCGATTGGGGTATTTGGTACAGGAGACAAAAGCAGTAGCGAATAAAATCATGAGCAAGCTGGGCTATTCAGATGCAAAGGCGGGACTTTGATGCTGGAAATCAAAAATCTTCAGACGAGATTCCGAACCGATAATGGAGAAATTACCGTTTTGGATGGAGTTAGCTTTCAAATCAACAAAGGTGAAACGATTGGAGTAGTAGGGGAGTCGGGCTGTGGGAAAAGTGTCACCTCTCTATCCATCATGGGGCTTCTGCCGAGAACCGCGCGAATCACCGGGGGAGAGATCCTGTACAACGGTG
>NZ_PXZN01000122.1:0-2497 GCF_003013445.1 Brevibacillus sp. NRRL NRS-603
AATGGCTCGTCACGAAGAACCTTCAGGATTTCTTCCGATACGTCTACGGCCACGTTTTCCTGTGCTTCAATGGTCGAAGCTCCCAAATGTGGAGTCGTTACCACTTGTGGCAGACCGACGAGAGGGTTGTCTACAGGTGGTTCTTCTTCGAAAACGTCCAGAGCTGCCCCTGCGACTTTTCCTGCGGTAATCGCCTCGTAGAGAGCCTTCTCGTCAATGATTCCTCCACGAGCGCAGTTGATCAAGCGAACGCCATCTTTCATTTTCGCGAATTCACGCGTGCTGATGATATGTCGGGTTTCTTTTGTCAGCGGAGTATGGACGGTAATGAAATCTGCTTTGCGGCAAATTTCATCCACAGTTGCGTTGGTCACACCCATCTTTTGCGCACGTTCCTCAGTCATGAATGGATCGAAGCCCATGACGGTCATGCCAAATGCTTTCGCACGCTTCGCAACCTCTGAACCAATGCGTCCCATACCGATGACTCCCAGTACTTTGTTGTTCAGCTCAACCCCTTGGAAGCTTTTGCGATCCCATGTACCGTCAACCAGCTTCTTGTGAGCTTGAGGGATGTTCCGAGCGACAGCCATCAGCATGGCAAACGAATGCTCCGCAGTAGAGATAGTGTTGCCGTCTGGAGCGTTGATGACTGGAATACCTGCTTGAGTGGCAGCGTTGATATCAATGTTATCTACCCCAACACCTGCGCGACCTACTGCCTTTAGCTTTTTGCCGGCAGCGAGTACTTCTGCTGTTACTTGGGTTTGGCTGCGCACGAGCAGAGCATCGTAGTCGCCAATCACATCGATCAGTTCGGCAGGGGAGAGGTTTGTTTGACGAACAACTTCTACATCAGAAGCGTCCAAAAGTTGTTGGATTCCAAATTCGCTAAGTGGATCGGTAATGAGTACTTTATACATGTGCAATGAGCACCTCCTGAGCAGCTTTTACACCAGCACCCAGCTCAACTGGAGCACCGATTTGGTGAAGCGATAATTCGATGGCAGAAATGACTTGCAGGACATCCAATGGCTCGCAATAGCCCATGTGCCCGATGCGGAAGATCTTGCCTTTCAAGTGCTGCTGGCCGCCAGCAATTGTAATGTTGAATTGCTGTGTTAGCATTTTGCGAAGAGCTTCTGCATGAAAGACGCCCTCAGGGTCGCAAGAAGTAACGGTCGTCGATGCGTACTGATCTTCCGCTATCAGTTTTATGTTTAAAGCTTTCATCGCTGCGCGAGTCATGTCTCTCATCAGTTCATGGCGCTTTACGATAGCTGGCAAGCCTTCTTCCTCCAACATATCCAAAACTTCGGCGAGACCGAAAATGAGGGATACAGCAGGCGTATACGGAGTTGTTTGCTCTGCCAAGCTCTTGCGGTATGCTTTCAGATCCAAATAGAAGGCGAGCGATTTGTTTTGCTCAATCACTTGCCATGCGCGTTCACTCGCAGCGAGGAAGGCAAGGCCTGTTGGCAGCATGAAAGCCTTTTGCGAGCCGGTTACCACGATATCGACACCCCAAGCGTCCATTTCGCATGGTACGGCGCCAAGGTTGCTTACTGCATCCACAATGAAGAGGGCGTCCGAATGTGTGCGGATTGTTTTCGCCAAGTCAGCAATCGGATTTTCTACCCCAGTGGATGTTTCACAGTAAGTGGCGAATACGGCTTTTACTTGCGGTTTTTTTTGCAGGAATATTTCAACCAGCTCAGGTGTTACGGCTTTTCCCCAAGGTACTTCCAACCGATGGGCGATGATACCGTAACGCTCGCAAATTTTTGCGAAACGCTCGCCAAATGCACCGCTGACGAGGATGGCAGCTTCATCGCCTGGTTGAAGCGTATTTACAACGCTCATCTCCAGCGCGCTTGTTCCGCTACCTGCCAAGATGTATACGTCCTGCTGGGTGCCAAAGTAAGGCTTCAGTCTTTCAGCAGTACGGGCGAAAAGGGCGGAAAATTTGCCGCTGCGGTGTCCAATCATCGGTTGGCTCATTGCTGTTTGAACACGTGGTGGAATTGGGGTAGGGCCAGGGATTCTCAAGATCATTTTGTCTGCAAACATGGTTTTCTCCTCCTCATATATGTGCATATCAAAAAAACCTCCCGTTCTCACACTGCTCCTATTACAGAACAGTGAGGGACGAGAGGCTTTGCTTCGCGGTGCCACCCTCATTCGCTCCTTTTTTCTCAAAAAAGAGCCTTGGTAGGTACATGACCTAAAAGAGATAACGGATCTACCGTTTGCGTCTACTGGGATGGTGAACCCTCTTTTCAACGCAGCAGCTCAGAAGTGCTTAACCGTGGGAGAAACCGCCGATTCGCAGCAACCATCGGCTCTCTGGGGATTTCTCGATCACAGCGTTTCTTCGTCAACGCCGTTGTTTTATAAAGTGTTTCGTAAGATTTGTACTTACGATATCACGTCAAAATATCATCGTCAAGAAGAAAAACGAGAAAAAATGAACATTATTTATTTTATATCGATTATC
>NZ_PXZN01000123.1:0-5153 GCF_003013445.1 Brevibacillus sp. NRRL NRS-603
TTGCCATGACCGCAATCACCGGAATTTCGTCAATCAAGCGTGGAATGATATCTCCGGCAATTTCAATACCATGCAGCTCCGAATGCGTCACGAGGAGGTCTGCAACCGGCTCTTCATTTACGATTCGTTCATTCAAAAGCTCCAGGCTTCCCCCCATCGCCTTGACAACATCGATAATGCCCGTACGGCTTGGGTTGATTCCGACATTTTCAATAAGAAGAGAGCTGCCAGGTACGACCATTACAGCTGCAATCAAAAAAGCAGCGGAAGAAATGTCACCCGGAACAGAAATGGCACGGCCTTTCAGCTTTTGTCCGCCTTCTACTGAAACAGTCAAGCCATCACGCACGACTTGTACACCAAACGCTTGCAGCATACGCTCCGTATGATCGCGGGATAAGTGCGGTTCTGTTACACTCGTCACGCCTTTTGCCTGCAATCCTGCCAGCATAATCGCTGACTTCACTTGTGCACTTGCAACTGGGGATTGATAAGCAATCCCTTGAAGTTCTCCGCCTCGAATAGATAACGGTGTGTATTCACCGTCTTTTCTTCCATCGATTTTGGCGCCCATTTGACGGAGTGGTCCGATCACACGACGCATTGGTCTTTTTGCGATGGACTCATCGCCTTCCATCACCACATGGAAAGGCTGTGTTGCCATGATCCCTGCCATTAAGCGAATCGTCGTACCGGAGTTCCCTACATCCAGATGTTGAGATGGTTCCTGCAAGCCATACCAGCCTTTTCCTTGTACGGTTACGGCATCTCCTTGTTGTTCAATCTCGATCCCCATCCGACGAAAGCAGCTAATCGTGCTCAAGCAATCGGCACCCGGCAAAAAGCCTTCAATGGTTGTGGTGCCTTCTGCTAGAGCACCAAACATGACTGCACGATGGGAAATGGACTTATCTCCAGGCACGCGAACGGTACCTTTGATTTGTTTGGCTTGTTGTACGCGAAGCATTACTTCCACTCCTTTTCTCTCTCACGCTCTCCCAGATCACCAGTCGCACTGTGAAGCGTCTTCGTTGTAAAGTGTGTTTGCATAAAAATACTTATGTGCGCTTGTATACATTGTAATCGAAAAAGCGAAGAACTTCCTCTCCCTTTTCCAACTCTTGTTGCGAATGGAACGTAATCCGTAGCACCCCATAAATGTCTTCTCGTGTCTCTCTGATTTGGAGATTCGTGATGTTGATTTGTCTTGCTCCCAACAATGTCGTAATTCGTCCGATTTCACCCGGGTGGTCCGGGATATCGATATACAAATCGTTCAAAGGAGGCAATGCACCCGTTTTACGCTCTGGCAAACTGTCGCGAAATTCTCGGGCCGTTTTGAAGAAATGCTCGATTCCTTTTGGATCTCCCTGTTCTACAAGGTGAACGACATCTTCCAATGCGTTTGCCCAATCTTTTGCGATTTTGAGGATCGGATCACGGTTTTGCAGCAAAATATCACGCCACATCTGAGGGTTACTCGATGCAATGCGCGTAATGTCACGGAAGCCACCAGCAGCAAGCGTTGCATGCCAAGCATTTTCCTCGTCATACCCTGCCACCAAATTGACCAGAGCAGAAGCGAGAATGTGCGGGAAATGACTAACTGCACCCACGACCTGATCATGCGAATCCGCGTCCATTTGCACGATTTTTGCCCGAGTCAGTGTAAGCAGTTCAGACAATTGCTTTACTTTTTCTACAGGTGTTCCCGGGGCTGGTGTCAAAACATAATAGGCGTTTTCCATCAGACGATCAGAAGCAGCTTCCACGCCTGATTTATGCGAGCCGGCCATCGGATGTCCACCGATAAACGTAACATGATCGGGAATGACATCACCCGCTTGTCTCACAATACCTGCTTTTGTACTGCCAACATCTGTAATGATCACACCTGGTTGCAGCTCCATTTCCACTAACGAGCGAATGGTTGCAACGATTTGCTCTACAGGTGATGCGAGGAAAATGACATTTGCTTCTCGAACTGCGGTCTGCAAATCAGTTGTGCCAGCATGAATAACACCAAGGGTCAGTGCTTTATCCAAACAATCTTGACGTAAATCGTAACCGACTACCCGAATATTGGGATCGCGTCGCATTGACAGCGCGATTGAGCCGCCAATCAACCCGACGCCGATTACAGTAATAGTGGTTTTTTTCATCTCCACTCTCTATCCTTCCTATATCTCTCTTAGACAAAAATGCCGAGGCATGCCCGGCATCTTCGTCCTTTATTTCAATGCTCCAGTCACGATTTCTTTTAAGACAGAAAGAATCTTGTCATTTTGCTCTTTGGTCCCGATCGTAATACGTTGAAAACCCGGGAAGCCTAGCGCATTACCAGAGCGAACGATAATGCCTTGAGAGAGCAGCTTTTTGAATACCTCATCGGAATCCTTTTTCAAATCAACCAAGATAAAGTTGGTCTGAGATGGATAGTAGGAGAGTCCCCACTCGTCAAATGAATCGGTAAACTGCTTCATGCCTTCTCGGTTACGATCACGGCATGTTTTCACAAATTCCTGGTCTTGTAATGCCGCACGTGCTGCTACCTGTCCAAGTGTGCCTGTATTGAAAGGCTCACGCACATGTTCCAGTGAGGAAATGAGCTCTTCTGACGCGATCCCGTAGCCGATACGAAGAGCAGCCAGACCGTAGATTTTGGAGAACGTACGCAAAATAATCAGGTTCGGATACTCAGCGAGCATCGGGACTGTTTGCGGATATTCTGGATCCACTACATACTCGTAGTAAGCCTCATCCAAAACGACCAGTACATCTTTTGGAGTCTTTTTCAGAAAAGCTTCCAACTCGGATGCTGTTACAATCGTCCCTGACGGATTGTTCGGGTTACATACCCATACGACCTTCGTTTGTTCGTTGATGGCAGCCGCCATCGCTTCGAGATCGTGAACGCCATCTTTCAACGGCACCTCAATCAAGTCTGCTCCTTCAATAATCCCATTTGAGCGATATTGCGAGAACGTTTGCGTCGCCATGACTGCGTTTGTTCCTTCGCTCAAAAAAGCACGAGAGATCATCAACAGAATTTCATCAGACCCGTTGCCGAAAAACAATTGGCCTGGTTTGACTCCGAGGAAGTCAGCAAGATCCCAGCGCAGATTAAGGCTTGCACCGTCTGGATACAGGGCCAAATTGTCCAACTGTTCCGAAATGGCAGCTTTCGCCTTCGGTGAGGAACCAAAAGGATTTTCGTTGGACGCCAGCTTGATGACTTCGGTCAAACCATATTCGCGTTTCACGTCATCAATGGGCTTGCCAGGTTGATATACCGGGGCATTGAGTATGCGTTGTTTCGGTTGCATCCACGTTCACTCCAGTCACATTTTTCCCACTATTGTAGCGCACTGGCTAACTGATGTACAAAGGTTTTTATTTTTTCTACAGCTTCTGGCATCTGTTTGGGGTCTTTCAGCTGCTCAGCATGCTCCTCGATTTGCTGTACAATGGCACTCCCCACGATGACACCATCCGTATGGGGTGCTACTGCTCGTACCTGATCCGGCGTGGATATTCCGAAGCCTACCGCAGTAGGTACCGATGTGCTGGCCTTTACTCGTTCGAGAAAATCTGCCAAATCCTCGCGCAGGTCAGCACGGGCACCCGTCACACCGAGCGACGATACACAATAAAGGAATCCGGTTGCTTGCGCGCCGATCGTATTGATTCTGGAACTGGAAGTTGGTGCTACGAGCGAAATGACATGAATGCCATGCTGTTTTGCTGAAGTTACTGCTGGACCGTTTTCCTCAATCGGCAAATCTGGAATGACAACTCCGTCCGCACCATAGGCAGCAAGATCGGCAAAAAAGCGCTCGATACCATATTGCAAAACCGGATTGAAGTAGGTGAACAGGACGATGGAAGCCTCCATACCTGATTCGCGGAGCCTTTTGACCAATTGCAAAGCATCCCTGATCGTCACGCCATTTTTCAGTGCGCGCTCTGAAGCCCGTTGTATCGTTGGGCCATCTGCCAAAGGATCAGAGTAAGGGACGCCGAGCTCGATGAGATCTGCTCCTGCTTCAACCATCGCTTTTACGAGATGAAAGGTCGCTTCTATCGACGGATCGCCTACCGTTAGAAACGGGATGAATCGTTTGCGATCACGATCCGCGAATAATCGATCGATTCTGTTAAGGGCTGTCGCCATGATTACTCTCCCCCTTCTGCTGTCAGCGCTTCTTGAATAGTCAGTACGTCCTTGTCGCCTCGTCCGGACAAACAGATTACCAATATTTTGTCTGGAGACATCTCTTTCGCACGCTTGATCGATTCAGCTATCGCATGTGCGCTCTCCAACGCTGGAATGATGCCTTCCGTTTGGCAAAGCACTTGCACTGCCTCGAGTGCTTCCGCGTCCGTTACCGATGTATAGGTCACTCTTCCGCTGTCTTTGAGATAGGCGTGCTCAGGTCCTACTCCTGGATAATCCAAGCCAGCCGAAATCGAATGCGCTTCTTGCACTTGTCCGCCTTCATCCTGCAACAAGTAGGTTAAGGAACCGTGGATAACTCCTGGGCGTCCAAGTGTAAGTGTTGCCGCATGCTTTTCGGTATCGATTCCTTTTCCTGCCGCTTCTACTCCTCTGAGCGCGACAGACTCATCCTGAATAAACGGATAGAACATACCTATCGCATTGCTGCCTCCACCGACGCAAGCAACGACCTCGTCTGGCAGCCTTCTGAGCATTTGCAGCACTTGACTGCGCGTCTCTTCTCCGATAATTTTTTGGAATTCGCGAACCATGTACGGGTATGGATGTGGCCCAACCACAGATCCAATGACATAAAACGTTTCATCGACATGGGAAACCCAATGGCGAATCGCTTCATTTGTCGCATCCTTAAGGGTACGAGATCCGGATACCGCAGGAATGACTTCGGCACCAAGCAGCTTCATCCGAAAAACATTCAACGACTGGCGACGAATATCTTCTTCCCCCATGAACACCTTGCAAGAGAGTCCGAGCTTTGCCGCCACGGTTGCACTTGCCACTCCGTGCTGACCAGCGCCCGTTTCGGCAATAATTGATTTTTTGCCCATCCGTTTGGCAAGTAATGCTTGGCCCAAAGCATTGTTTAATTTATGTGCGCCCGTATGGTTGAGATCTTCTCGTTTCAAATAGATTT
>NZ_PXZN01000124.1:0-1948 GCF_003013445.1 Brevibacillus sp. NRRL NRS-603
CGGAAGAAATCGCGAATGTTCCATCGTATCGAATCGCTGATTTGTCTGAGCTGGACATTGAATGGCTGCGTGGAAAGAAAAATGTGGCGGTTACTTCTGGCGCTTCGACGCCGACTCCATTGACGAAGGAAGTCATCACCTTCTTGGAGCAGTTCGATGAGTTCAACCCGACTACATGGGAGAAAAAACGGACCGTCAACATGGCGAAAATATTGCCAACGGTAAAATAAATCATGTAGGCATGCTCTGTGTTATATTTTCTTACACGGTTAACTAACCTCAAAATAGGAGAGTTATATGCCAGAATCACTTTCCGCTTTCGGGCTGGGGGGCGCAAAAGGCAGATACGTAAGTCTTTGCGCCCTTTATCTTTTTATTTACTACGGGCTTGGCGCTTTTGCTCCGCTCATTACGCAATACTACGAATCCATTCATCTAACCGGGACCCAAATTGGTCTCATCAGTGCAGTTGCGCCGATCGTTTCCATTGTGGCACAGCCGATGTGGGGTATGATCTGTGATCGCTATCAAATTCGCAAAACTGTGCTGATTCTGACATTGACCATCACCGGGCTGGTGGGACTTCTCTTTACGGGTGTCTCCACCTTTGTCTACGTCTTCTTGCTCTACATCCTGTTGTCGTTTTTTCAAAGTGCCGTCGTTCCCATCTCAGATAGCTTGGCTCTCGGTTATGCCAAGGGACATGGTATTCAGTTCGGCGACATTCGCTTGTGGGGAGCAATCGGCTTTGCGCTAGCGGCATTCATCACCGGTCTTCTCGTTGAGCAGTGGGGGCCACATGTTCTTTTTTACTCGTTTTGCTCGGCGTTTCTAATTGCCATTCTGTTTCTTCAGAAGGTTCCGGAAGAAGTGACAGAGGCTTCGCGGTTTCGTGTCAGTATGCTTGCAGGGATAAGAGATTTGGCGCGAATTCCGCGATTTGCGTTGTTTTTGATTTCATCGTTTTGCATGATGGGCTCTGTAAACGCCAATAATATTTGGTTTTCCCTGTTTTATCAGGATATCGGAGGGACCATTGGAGGAATCGGTCTAGCCTTCTTGCTGTTTGCAGGCAGTGAGGCTCCTTTTATGAAGCTGGCGGGTTATATTGTCCGCAGGTGGGGACTGGAGTTGACGCTCTTGCTATCTGCGATTTTTTGCGCGATGCGCTGGTTTTGGTATAGCTCCGCTCCGAGTACCACTGCCGTGATTACGATGTTCTTTGTGCAGGGGATTTCCGTTGGTTTTTATTTGGCAACGGCAGCCCAATTTGTGCGCGAAAATACGCCCGCATCCCTTCAGGTGACAGCGTTGGCCATCTTCTTTTCAGTGGGAGGCGGGCTAGGTTCGATGTTTTGCAATTTAGTAGCAGGTTGGATCAAAGATTCGTTTTCGGTGCTAGCCATTTATTTGTTTTTTGGAATCATCACCACGATCGGGATCATTCCTCTGCTCATGATAAAATTCGGACGGTGGAAGCAAATCTCACCAGACGAAGAAGTGCAAGCTAGTCAATGACGAGCATGCCTTGGAAGCCTGTTTCCGGATAGCCAGGTGCGTCTGATACGAAATGATACCGACCGCGTTTGGCGGCTGAAAACTGTAAGAGAGTCGATTGGGTCGGTTTCAATTCTGTAGATGTAAGGTTCAGATCACGAATGGATAGATTGTGAGGGCGCGTATCGGTGTTGACGATCATCAACGAGACGCGCTCTCCTTCGTGTGCAGTCAATTGATTGGGCAAAAAGCCAGCGCTAGAAATCGTAACGGTATGTGTCCGCGTCGCGACAGCGTACGAAGCCGGCAGACGATGGTGATGATGTGTCCAAAGTAGCGTTAATGTCACAGCCAGAGCGATGATTGGATAACGTAGCTGTCGATACCAGTGACGAGACATTTTGCTTTCAACTCCTTTGAGGACAATAGCATGGGAAGTTACTATTATCCT
>NZ_PXZN01000125.1:0-7952 GCF_003013445.1 Brevibacillus sp. NRRL NRS-603
CATCCTCTCTGCAAATCCCAGAAAGCTGGCTGAAAATGCTTTTTTTCAAATCAAGGCGCTCTGGCACCGCTTCGATGACGATATCGCAGTCTGCCAACTGCTCCATTTCCGATACGAGTTGGACTAGCTCTAGCGTCTCTTTCATTTCTTGTTCACTAATTTTGTTTTTCTCCACGTCTTTTGTCAGGATCGATTCCAAATAGACAAGCGCTTTGTCCAGCACCGCCTGATTTGCATCCAGCAGCATGACCTGATGTCCTTTTCGAGCACAGACGAGAGCAATCCCCGCTCCCATCGTTCCCGCCCCGATGACGCCTACTGTTTTTATACTCACTTGGGCTTGCCTCCCTTCGCCTCTAACGGCCTGTAAAACGAGGCGCACGTTTTTCCATGAAAGCGGTGACCCCTTCCTTATGATCCGCTGTGCTGCCAGCCGCCTCTTGTGCAAAAGCTTCATATTCCAAGGCCTCTTCCAACCCCATCTCAAGCCCTTTGTACATCGTGCGCTTGATCAAACCAATTCCCTTCGTCGGTAGTGACGCCAGCTTGCGCGCATACGCCAACGCATCCTCCATGAAGCTCTCCGCAGGGTACACCTGATTGACCAATCCAATTCGCAGTGCTTCCTCGGCGGAAACCTTTTCGCCCGTCATCGCCAGCTCCAACGCCTTGCCGATCCCGACGATGCGCGGCAAGTAGTAGCAGCCTCCTGAATCAGGAACGAGCCCGATGTTGACAAAAGCATTGACGAAGGATGCCTTTTCCGATGCCAGACGAATATCGCACGCCAGCGCAACACTCATGCCTGCACCTGCTGCTACACCGTTAACCGCTGCAATGATTGGCTTCTCTGTTTTTTGAAACTGGAGGATCATTGGATTATAGCGATCCCGCAAGAACCCACCATAATCCACATCTCCTCCCCCAGAAACGTCACCAAGATCCTGCCCCGCATTGAACGCCCGCCCTGCACCGGTAAGAACGATGCAACGCACATCGGCATCCTTCTGCGCTTGCTTCAACGCATCGGTGATTTCCTTGTTCATGACGGCTGTAAATGCATTGAATTTGTCCGGACGGTTCAAAGTCACCACTGCTACGCCTTCTGACACTTCATAAAGAATCGTTTCGTACATGGCCGCCTCCTAATGTCCCGTAAAACGGGGTTTGCGCTTCTCCAGAAACGCTTGCATGCCTTCTTTTCGATCTTCGCTTGCCAAAAGAAGATAAAAGCTGTTTCGCTCGTAATCCATTCCCTCTTGAAGAGGGAGATCCCCAGCTTTGTACACGGCTTTTTTGATGACCTGTACCGCGAGCGGCGGCTGCTGGGCGATTTGCTTTGCCAGCTTGAGCGCTTCCTGATAGTACGCCTCCACTGGCACTACTCGATTGACCAGTCCGTATTTCAACGCCTCTTTGGCCGAAATCGGTTCACCTGTGAGCAGCATCTCCAGTGCTTTTCGCTCACCTACCACACGCGTCAGACGCTGTGTACCACCAGCCCCAGGCATGACTCCCAGCTTGATTTCCGGTTGGCCAATGACGGCTGTCTCCGAAGCGATCACCATATCGCAGTTCATCATTAATTCACAGCCACCACCGAGCACAAAACCGCTGACGGCACCAATAATCGGTTTGGAGATGAGTGAGATGCGATCCCAAACCGCAAACTGATTGCGCTTCATGATGTCGATGGCTGATGCTTCCGCCATTTCATTAATGTCAGCACCCGCTGCGAACGCCCTCTCGTTTCCAGTCAGGATGATCACCCGAATATCCGGGTCGCGGTCCATTTGCTCCAGCTGGTCAACCAATTCGTCGACGAGCTGCAAATTCAGCGCGTTTAGAATCTTCGGTCGATTCAACGTAATGATACCTACACCATCTTCACTGGCTACGCTAATATATTCATAGGCCATGAACTGTCACACCCTTTTTTTACAGGAGTTGGTTTAGATAGCTGCCTGTGATTTGTTTCGGTTATCCACGACTCGTATCGCTTTGCCTTCGCTGCGCGTCAAGGAATTTGGCGGTTGCACCCGCAGTACCACGGACACGCCCAACGTATTTTTGATGTGATGGCAAATTTCTTTCACCAATGGCGAGAGAGCAGAGCTGTCATTTCCACTGAGCTCTTTTGCATAGGCTGGTGTCAGCTCGCAGTGCACCTCAAAACGGTCAAGGGCACCGTCGCGTTCAATGACGACCTGATAATGTGGAGCCAATTCGCTGAACGTGAGCAGGACGGACTCGATCTCTGTCGGGAACACATTGACCCCACGAATAATGAGCATGTCATCTACACGCCCTTTGATGCGCGACATCCGCATGGTTGTCCGTCCGCACTTACAGGGCTCAGGATTGAGGGAAGCGATATCACCCGTTCGATAGCGCACAACCGGGAATGCTTCTTTCGTCAACGATGTAAACACGAGCTCGCCTTCTTTTCCGTATGGGAGCACTTCTCCGGTATTCGGATCGATAATTTCCGCGTAGAAATGGTCTTCTGCGATATGCAAGCCATCCTGCACTTCATGACATTCAATGGAAACTCCTGGCCCCATCACTTCGCTCAGTCCGTAAATGTCCACCGCTTTAATGTCGAGCTCCTGTTCCAGCTGTACGCGCATTTCTTCTGACCACGGCTCTGCACCAAAAATCCCGTATTTGACACTCGTCTCACGTGGATCGATTCCTTGCTTTTTCATCTCTTCCACGATGTTGAGGACATAAGATGGCGTTGCTGCAATGCCACGTGGCTTGAAGTCCTCGATTAATGTAATTTGACGGGAGGTATTGCCACCGGATACTGGCACTGCAACTGCGCCCATATGCTCGATTCCGTTGTGCAGACCCAAGCCGCCTGTAAAAAGGCCATAGCCATACGCGTTATGGAAAATGTCTCCCGGCTCTCCGCCCGCACAGCAAATGGCGCGAGCCACGATCTCCGCCCAATTCTCCAAGTCTTTTTTGGTGTAGCCGACAACAGTCGGCTTTCCTTTCGTCCCGGATGAACCATGAATGCGTGCTACTTCCTTCATATCAACCGCAAACAGATTGAATGGATAATTTTCTCGCAAATCTGTCTTTTTCATAAAGGGAAGCTTCTTTATGTCTTCGATCGACTGGATATCTTCCGGTTTCACACCAGCCTCATTGAATGCTTTTGTGTGGAAAGGGACGCGCTCGTATACGCGTTTGACCGTTTCTTTCAAGCGTGCCAGTTGCAGTTCCGTCATTTTCTCTCTTGGTAGCGTTTCCATTTCTGTATTAAAGATCATGTCGCTTCCCTCATTCCCTTGCGTTATGACTCGGTAGGAGTACGTATTTGAAAATGTTACTCACCCTTAAAAACTGGTTTTCGCTTTTCGCGAAAGGCTTCCAATGCTTCCAGACGGTCTGTCGTGGGAATAATCACTTCATAGCACATGGTTTCGATATCTAGACCTGTCTGCAAATCGACACTGCTTCCGCGATCAATGGCTGATTTTGCCTGATACACCGCCAGCGGAGCATTTGCCAAAATCTCGTTCGCCAGCCCCATAGCCAACTCACATAGCTCCTCTGTATCTTTTGCGACAGCATTTACAAAACCGATTTGATACGCTTCCTGCGCTTGGATGCGCCTGGCAGTCAGAATCAGCTCCTTTGCCTTGGAAGGTCCGATCAAGCGAGACAACCGCTGCGTACCACCCGCCCCAGGAATGATGCCCAAGCTCACCTCTGTCAGACCCATTTTGGCCTCTGCGACGGCATAGCGGAAATCACAGGCCAGCGCCAGCTCAAAACCCCCGCCAAAAGCAAATCCGTTAATCATGGCAATCGTCGGCTGCGGAAGCCTCTCCAACGCAGTAAACACATCGCGGATTTTGCGGACATTGCGGCGTACCTGCTGTTCCGTCAATGTACGGCGCTCCTTCAAATCAGCTCCCGCGCTAAACGCTCGCCCCTCTGCCTTCACAATGACGACGCGAATCTCTTTTGCATCCAAACGGACCTGCTCAATCAAGTTCCCCAGACGCTCCAATGTTTCGTAGTTCAGCGCATTCAGCTCATCTGGACGATTCAGCGTAATCAGTCCTATATGTCCTTCACGTTCAAAGCGAACGCTCTCTTCCATCATCAACATCCTCCTTGTGCAGGCGGGTTCACACGTGCATACGTGCCGGTTGCAAAAGCCACAAGCTTGCCATCACAAGTCACGCGTGCTTCCATTACGATCAAGCTTTTCCCTTGTTTCAATACATGGGATTGTGCCTCGAGTACCTCACCGCGTGCAGGGTGCAGGTACTGAATCTTGCTCTCCACCGTCACACATTGCTGTACACCATCCACATGAGGTGCTGCCCCATGCCCCATCGCCACATCGGCTAATGTCGCCGTAACGCCTCCGTGTACGACACCTTCGATGCTATTGAACAGCTCGGGGCGAATTTTCAGTGCTACCTTACAGCCCTGTTCATCTCGGTGCACGACTTCTATGCCCAGGTAGTGGTTGAATCGATTACGGATCTCCACTGACATCTTTGCCCCCTTTCTCGTATCGTCTTGAAACAGTGAAAGGAGCCTAAGCACGTTGCTTTTGGCATCCTTTCTCCGTTTTATTTTCGCTGTCAGTTATTCGTTTTCGTCGATTTCGACGAAGTAATCATTTTTCCGGTAAGCTAGTGCATCCAGTGTCGCTACCAAGCCATGCTCCGTTTCTACGCGAATGCGATACCAGGCTGTGCGATTGTTTTTCTTCTCTTCGGTCGCTGTTGCCACCAAGCGATTCCCTTTCATGGCAGCAGCCAAAAATCCGATATTCATCGACAGTGCTACGGACGTTTTGCCATAGGAATTACAGGCCGCTGCAAAAACAAAGTCTGCCAGGGAGAAGATGATTGCGCCATGTGCGGTGCCGTGCGCATTCAGCATATGCTCGGCAACTGTGACTTCCGCGGTCGCCGTTCCTTCTCCCAGCTCAATCAGCTTAATGCCCAAAAATTGCGCAAACGGATCTTGCTTTAGCTTCTCACATATCTCTGCGTAATGCTTCTGATGGAGCGCTTGTTCGTCTACCAATCTTTTCGTGGTCATGATTAAACTACTTCTGCAAAATGCATGGACACAATTGGTCCAGCGAAGCCACGGAGGTCTTTTCCTGCTGCGCGACCCTCTGGGGATGACAACGCTTCCATCAAAGCTTCTTTCGATTCAAAGTACATTTCTGCCATCAGATGCAAATCAGATTCTCCCATTGGAGTTCCGTAGATTTTGCTCACTTCCATTTTGATTAAGCCAGGCATTTTCTCTGCCAATGGGCCATGTACCTCGAAATAATGCTTGTCAAAAGCATCGATATCTTCGGGCTTCCGATAAATTGCTATCAATTTCACCATCATGATCCCTGCTTTCCTCAGATTATAGTTGTAATGTGTGACGACTAATTCATATAACGTTATTTTAACGCATGTTAATATTTTTATTATATAAAGCCTTTGTGACAGGTGCAAGTATTTTTCAAAAAGCGAGAAAACTCTGCCAGATCGTATCCTCCCTTCTCTTCATGTTTATGACTGGGAAAAGGCTGACAGAATATGCTTCGATGGGGTGATTTCGACTTCTGTTTTCGGGAAAAGCCTTCGCTCGCAGGAGTATCCGCTTCATAAGAAAAACCCCGTTGAATCCAACGAGGCTCTCGAAGTAATATTATTGACCATTTAGTCCGGAATAGGCACAAAAAAATGGCTTAATCTCGCTTCCAATGATGGGAATGGGTTGATATGAAGTCCGCCATGGATCGTGGTTTTCTCCCTGTTACTCGTTCTACCGTATCGGTTACGCTGTTTTCGGCACCATTGCGAATATGTTTATCCAAATCTGCCATGAAACCTGCATATTCCATCGTCAAACCTGCTGTGACTAGCTTATCCTGCAATGCTTCCGTGCTAATATGTTCATGCTTGATAGTACGTCCAATTGCCGATTCAATCATAGCCGCTACTTCTGCATAGCTTAGCGCCTCTGGTCCCGTAATAAAATGATGGGTGTTATGTGGAATCTCGTCAATGAGTGCATGGACTCCAACTTCGGCGATATCATCAGCGTCTACGAATCCAATCCTTCCATTTCCCGTAGATGTAACAATCTTGCCCTCCTCTTTGATTGAGGTTCCATGTTGCCCATGAATAAAATTTTGCATGAAATAAGAAGGCTTCAATATTGCCCACTCTGGACTATGCTTGCTTACTGCTTCATGCAGCCTTCCGAACACGGGTCCATCCTCTGGAATAATCAAAGCACTTAGCATGACAATGCGTTGTACGCCGGCTTGTAAAGCCCTATCCAAAAATGGAAGTACGAGCGGAGATGGATCAAAAACACCCACTGGTGCTACCAGGTATAGTTTTTTCACATCTTTCAATGAATGCTCGAAGGTTGCTACTTCATTCCAATCAAAATGTACATGCTCGATGTCGGCGAGAGATGGTTTTGTACGGCTCGCTATACGCGGATGGTAGCCTAGTTCTGTTAGCTTTTTGGCAATACGGCTTCCTGTTGTACCCGTTCCACCTGTGATCAGTATCTTATCCTTACGTTCCATATGATCAGCTCCTTATCCAATCTTAGTTCCCAAACTGATGATCTCTGCTCAAAAACGATTCGATACTGCCACCGAAAGCGTCAATTGCCACCAATGGATTCCAATAATCCTTGTAATGGATGATTTTCTTGTCTATGATTTGGATGACACTCACGTATTTTTGATTGTACGGAAGTCCTGTAGCAATCACTTGACCTTCACATTCAAATTCCACAATGACATGGTTTGACGCTGCTGCATGATGAATGTGAGGAACACTGAATTTAAATAGGTCCATCTTTTGCGGAAAATCCTTGATATAGTTATAAATCGCAGGCTTCCCTTCAATTTTTGAGGGATAATTTTGGGGAGCATACGGGAACTCAAAAACAGCGTTGTCATCCCATAGTTCAATCCATTGCTCCATATCCTTCTCCAGCATAAACAAGAGGAAATTTTTCACAACTTCTTCTGCCTCCTGGCTGAGTTTTGTAGTAGCGTCAGTCATAGGTAGCACCTCACTAATCCTTGTTATTATTGATCCACATTCCAGCTATTTTTAGATCGATCAGTCTAGAATCGACACAAAAAAATACTCACCTCCTTTCCAGATCGATCAGTCTAATATGTGTAAAAATAGAATGAAGCGTCTACAGTCGCTCCATTATCAATCAAGCGTGGATAGAGTAACGGTTAAAATATGGTCTAGCACTTCTGGATTCGTAGTTAACTTAGCTGCTTGGGTTAAAGCGTATCGTGCATGATTCAAATACTGTGCAAGTGCACGCAAATTTTTCTCGCGATGACCCAGTTCGCCTTGTTCTTGAGCACGGACCAGTGCAGTATAAAATGCTTCTTCTAATCGTGCCATATCTTCTTTAAAAAAATCTGCAATTTCCGTATCATGTGGCACTTGATCAATGGCACTGAGCAAAATGAAGCATTCCTTGCAGCGACTCTCATCCTTGAGTACAGTTACGATTTCGCGGAAAATCTCCGCAATGCTTTCCTTCACCGAACCCGGCCGCTCCAAATACGAAATAACGGCAGTCGTCTTCTCGCTCGCGTAATGCTTTACGGCTAAAAGAAAGAGATCTCTTTTCGTGCCATACGTATCATACAGGCTTTGACGGGCGATCCCTAATCCATCCAACAAATTTTGCAGAGACGCACCCTCATAGCCATAGTGCCCAAATACTTCCATTGCCTTATGCAGGACAAGCGTCGTATCGAATTCCTTGCTTCTTGCCATGTTATGAATACTCCCTTCTGCGTTTAGATTATCTTTTCCGGACTGTTTAGTCAAGATTTTTCGGATCGTTTAGTCTAAAATATTTATTGTTGCATTCCTTCGCCAATAGCCTCGTGGGAAGAAGCGAATTTCCAG
>NZ_PXZN01000126.1:0-3799 GCF_003013445.1 Brevibacillus sp. NRRL NRS-603
CACCACGTTTGTGGATATGTATGATCACATGGATGTTGTGGCGAAGGAAGTCGATGTAGCTGGAATGCGTGCCCGCCTTTGCCGAGGGATGATCGGTCTGTGCTCTGAAGAAGAACGTCAAACAAAGCTGAAAGACGCGACTCTTTTTGCAAAAGAATGGCATAATCAGGCAGACGGGCGTATTACCGTCATGATGGCACCGCATGCGCCGTACACTTGCTCGCCAGAATTTATTACCCAAATTATCGAAAAAGCCGATGAGCTGTCTTTGCCGCTTCATATCCATATGTCTGAAACTGCTTGGGAAGTCGGTCAAAACGAGAAGGACTACGGACTGCGTCCAGTTGCTCATTTGGAAAAGCTGGGAATGTTCAACCGTCCAACACTCGTCGCGCACGCTGTTCACCTAACGGATGAAGAAATCGACATTTTGGCAAAATACAACGTGAGAGTTTCTCATAATGTAGTGAGCAACCTGAAGCTGGCAAGCGGTGTTGCACCTGTTCCGAAAATGTTGGCAAAAGGCGTAAGCGTTTCGCTGGGTACCGACAGCTCAGCAAGCAACAACAATTTGAATTTGTTTGAGGAATTGAAGCTCGCTGCGATTCTGCACAAAGGTGTGAACAACGATCCAGTAGCGGTTCCAGCAGAGGAAGCACTACGCATGGCTACTCGTTATGGTGCAGAAGGGGTGTTCCAAGAGGAAACGCTCGGAAGCATTGAAGTAGGCAAGCAAGCTGACTTGATCGTGCTGGATAGCCACCAAGCCCATTTCCACCCGGCACACCAACCGATTTCACACGTAGTGTACGCTGCAAATGGACGAGATGTGAAAGATACGATTGTAGCAGGTAAATTCTTAATGCGTAATCATAAGCTGTTGACCATCGATGAGGAGCGCGCGATTTACGAAGCGAACCGCGTATTCCAAACGTTAAAACGGTAAAAGGCTCCTGTCAGGTGGGGACAGGAGTAAGGCAGTACAGGTGTAGGTAGGGGAATTTGATACTACGACGTTCCGTTGTTCATTTTTGCCACAGCTTTTGTCAGGAGATGATGGCGAAAATGAAGAGTGGGTGTGTGCGACCATTGACGCAAGGGAGACGACAATCCTGCCCAGGAGACGCGGTATTCCTGTAACAGAAACCCAAGTATGTCAGGAGATGTGGTTTGTTGCGAAGATGTCACGCGCTCACCTCCTCGGGGTGTATGTGTAGTATGACCGCTCGACCTTAAGCTATGATTAGCAACTTTTCCGTGTCGTTCTAAAACCTTCCCGTATAGCATAGGCTAAAGACAAAAATGGGACAGGGGGGACGACATGTACATCCGGCCCAAAATGCTGTGGTGGCTCATTCCAATCCTACTCGGTCTATTTCTCCTCGGGGTTGTATTGGGGACAGTAAGTAGATCAGCCAATACAAGCAGTACAGGTACTGCGTCTGCGGTCAGACAAACAACGGGGACGGAGCAGACGACGGTAACGGAGCTTTTGGAGCAGATCACGAAGGACGAAGAACGCTCATTTCTGGTTTACATGCAGGATCAGACCTTGCATGGGCGATATCAAAATGAACAATTTCAGCTCGCAGGAGAAATCGGTGGCCACCAGCTCGAAATAGCAAGAAGAGATGGGCAGGCAGTATCGGTGCGAATGGATGGCCAGATACAGGATCATGCTGCACTGCCGTATGCGATGTTCACCCCATATGAGCACGCAGTATTGCTCAAGGGAGTTTTGCAATCGGTTAGTCCTGAACGTCTTGAGGATACCGCGGGGCAAGGATGGAGTGGATATCGGATAGCGGTTCCATCTGAGAAAGTCTCTTCGCTATTATCGATGTGGCTAGGCCCATCCTTCCCTATTCATGATTTGACTTCGGATGTCGCGAACGGAATGAAAGTCAATTACCAACTATGGTACGAATCAACTACGGGGCAGCTTCGTCAACTGGAGCTGGATTTGCAAATACAAACGGCAGTTGGAGTGAAGAGAGACCAGCTTCGATTCCGATTGTAATGTCAGCCACGTAAAGGAGTTACTTTGCTGTGTTAGTACGAATTATCCTATCAATCGTAGCCGTCATTTTACTTACGGGAGCTGGGTTCGCCTATCACCTGACGGCTTCTGTAGCAGGAGCGCGCAATCAATTTGAGGAGACCGTTCGTCAGTGGGTCAACGATCGTACGACGATCACGGAGATTGAATCCATTAATGAATATCGAGGCAAGGAGAGCTACGCTGTCGTCATTGGGAAAAATAAGGCGGGGACACAAGTAGTAGCTTGGATGACCGATCAGAAAGTTAGCTTCGATCGCATGGATCTTGCTGTTCCAAAAAAGAATGTAGAAGAGGCGGTTTACAAGTCCTTCCCGCAATCGGAGATCACTCATTTGGTTCCTGGTCTCGAAAACGATAAGAAATTTTGGGAAGTAACTGTCAAAGACAAAGACGGTCGTTTTCACTACATTCACTATGATTTATTCACTGGCGCTTTGTTAACTTCATACGTGCTCGCGCCAACCTAAGACGCTTGCAAAACGACAGGCCTTTTCCTTATGGGAGAAGGCCTGTTTGTCATTCCATCCAACATCTGTATAAGAAATTGATATACTCATATGATATACTGTGGATGTTGCATAGAGAGAAAACGAGAACGATATTTATGGGGGGAGTAGCCGTGCAGTTGAAAAAGAGCGCAATTGGATTATCTTTGGTGGCAACATTGGCACTCCTGTTCGGCGGATGGTTTTTGTATCAAAAGATGGAGATTGAGGAGCCAATCCGTGCAGAAATAGGACAGATGCAGTCCGCAACAT
Organism: Brevibacillus sp. NRRL NRS-603; assembly: GCF_003013445.1. NCBI lineage: Bacteria > Bacillati > Bacillota > Bacilli > Caryophanales > Paenibacillaceae > Brevibacillus > Brevibacillus sp. NRRL NRS-603. Next base: position 2,821 of record NZ_PXZN01000126.1, read on the forward strand.
TGGGCAATTTGCTGATCAGCAAAGATAAAATTCAAATAGATGTAACTGTTACAAGACCAGACGCTTTTCCAGCAGAATATCGTAATCTGCTAGCGGAAACACAAAAGATCGCAGGGGAAAAAGAAGTGGTCATTGACGTCGACAACCAGTCGACAACGATGAACGATATCTGGCAGAGCGGTCAATTTGTGCTTACAGAAGCGGTGGAGTTGCATGAATATAGCCGCATTCCAGCCCTCGTGGAACAATGGAAAAAGGGGAATCAGCTCGACGAAGCATCTGCATTGATGGATGACGAGAATATTTATGTTTACTTGAAAAAAGGAACGGAGGATTTCTACACCATCATCCCCCGTTCGATTGAAAAAGAGGTGACGGCACGTGCGTAAAGAAATACTAATCGGCGTCGTACCTGCACTGTTGATTTTTCTTGTTTTTCTAGGTGTAAACATTACGCCATTCTTGGTGTTCGGAGCCGTACTGAGTGCGATTTATTTTCTGGTCATCCGCCAGCAAAATGGACAAGGCGGGAATGTTGCCCTTGGTGGGAAAAGAAAAGTAAACAAGCATGAGCTGCCGAAATCGGACGTGCAATTTGCCGATATCGGTGGACAGGAACGCGCCAAAAAAGAACTGAAAGAATCGCTTGATTTTCTCGTGTATAAGGACAAAATAGAGCAGTACGGGATTCGCCCGATCAAAGGTGTTCTTTTGACAGGACCTCCTGGTACGGGTAAGACCCTGATGGCAAAAGCGGCTGCGAACTATACAAATTCTGCTTTTGTTGCGGCATCAGGTTCGCAGTTTGTAGAGATGTACGTCGGTGTCGGTGCACAACGCGTACGTGAATTGTTTCAGGAAGCGAAGGCATTAGCAGAGAAAAATGGGCAAGACAGCGCCATTATTTTTATTGATGAAATCGATGTCGTCGGTGGAAAGAGGGACGGTCAACAGCAGCGTGAATACGATCAAACCTTGA
>NZ_PXZN01000127.1:0-1320 GCF_003013445.1 Brevibacillus sp. NRRL NRS-603
TCAAACCAGATTTCGCCGCCACCGTATTCCGGACGCTGAATGCAGATCAGGTCCCAGTGAATCGCGCTGCGGTTGCCGTTATCCGCCTGATCATAGGCACGACCCGGTGTAAGATGGAAGCTGCCAGCGATTTTTTCATCAAACAAAGTATCCCCCATCGGGTGCAAAATGTACGGGTTAAACGCAATGGCGAATTCACCGATGTAGCGTGCACCTTCATCTGTGTCCAATATCTCCGTTAGCTTGTCCGTATGGTTCGCGTGCGCCTCGACAATCTTTCCTTCCCGAAAAGTAAACCGGACGTTTTCGAACGTCGTACCTTTGAAATGGCTGGGCGTATTGTAGCTGATCGTCCCGTGAATCGAGTCGCGCACAGGAGAGGTGTACACTTCGCCATCGGGAATGTTTCGTTTGCCTACCGCTGTCCGCGTCCCAATCCCTTTGATCGAAAAGGTCAGGTCTGTCCCTGGTCCGACGATGCGCACCTTGTCTGTTTTGTCCATGAGGTCGTACAACGGCCGGCACGCTTCGGCCATTTTCCGATAATCGAGTGAACATACGTTGAAATAAAAATCCTCAAACGCTTCTGTCGTCATGTTGGCCTTTTGGGCAAGAGCCGAGGTCGGGTAGTTAATACGCAGTCCCGTAATCTGATTGTCGACATAATGGAATATGGAATCATACGCTTCTGCGTACAGACGGTGCTTCTCCTGCGGAACATCCTTCATCTCACTGTCATTCGTCTCGCCATGAATTCCGATATAGCCCTGCATGCCAAACCACATGTCCTTTTCCCACTGAACGGTCTGGGCAAGCTGTTCTTCGGTTAGCCCTTTCAACCATTCCCGCTGGACCTGAGGCCGTACAAAGCGCAGGTGGGGATAAGCTCCCTTCGCATACAGTCGCTTCACCAATTCCATTGCGAGCGGTTCTCCTTCATCCACGACCATGATCATAATATGCTGTTTGGCCTGCACATCCATGCTGTACGAAATTAAGTTGTCTGCTATTTTTCCTAGTCTTTCATCTCTCATCGCGCACGCGTCCTTTCTGGGTTTTGATTGCTCTTCCAGCATAACGCGCGTTTGTCAGAGGAATATCATCGGGAACAGCTGTTGATGATTTCGTGCTTTTGGCGTTTGGCAAGTTTGTACGAAGAAGTTCTTGAGATCATTGTACTGCATTCACCTTCTAAGTTTTGCTTTCAAACAATAACGAGAAGCTGCGTAGAAGAAGCGAATTTCCAGTCCAAGCGCCTCTGGAGCCCAACCTAGCTTCGGAATAAATGGCGGGGAATTTAAGCTTCACTTATGAAATTCT
>NZ_PXZN01000128.1:0-6546 GCF_003013445.1 Brevibacillus sp. NRRL NRS-603
GGAAAGGATGAACGAGATCGATGAGCAAAAAGGATTACATCCTTACGATTATTGAAAAATTCGAGAAACACAATGATATGATGCCAGAACGGTTGCAGGCTGTGATTAAAGAGGTGAAGCAGGATATTGAAAATGTCCCGGCAGAGACCTTCTATTTGCAAACGAATGGGGTAGTGACACAATCTGCAACGAGTGGTGGTTCTGAGCGTAACGATCCTCTCTTTCGATTATCAGAAGTGTATTTCGATCTGAAAAAGCTGGCTGAGACAAACAGAGGTACCCATCCTGATTTGATTACAGCGATTACTCAGTATGAGGGCTTGCTGAACGAATCCGAAGGGTATTCTCCAGAGTAGCTAGCCCAAGCCAACCGAAAAAGAGAGGGGTAGAGCCATGGACATGCCAAAAAACCTGAAGGGCAACCATTCGAAGCAAGATGAAGAAGGACAGGTCATACAAAGTCTACAAGACACTACGGGTAGTGGTGACGAGGAACAAGCAATAGAAAGCTGGGGCTGGTCAAATAATACCGAGACCGCTCGAGATTGCTGACACATCGTAACAAAACAAACCTTCCGGAAGCGGGAAGGTTTTTCTTATTCCAAGATGCCATGCCCTAGCATAAGAAGAAAACCGTCCAAACAAGGACGGTTTTTTGGCTTACAGGAGCATTTGTTGTTGGGGCTGGTAGGCGTTAATCATCGTGTTCATCGTGTGATCAGCTAGCTGCGGAGCTTGGTAGTAGCCTTTGGCATTCATGTACTGCCAGGTTTCATAAGCCATTTGCTGGCAAGCATTTGCACCATTTACATGGTATTGGCGGATACTTGGATCTACGCACTCAGCTGCCCAGAGCATGCCAATTGCCGAGCCTGCTTTATGCCAATTCAGCATCAGGGTAGCAATTGTCATATCTGACAAGCGTGTCGGGTGTGGGTTGGGAGCAGCCATCTGCGGGTTATTAAGACCAACTGCTGTAGGTTGTGCTACACGCAATTGAATAGGAGCTGGTGCAATGTTGAAGCCTTTTCCCTGCAAGAGGCTAATCCCTTGTTGGTATGCGTTCATGATCAATTGCTGATGTCTGTTAATGATGCTTGTTAATTGAGGGTCTTGTGCCATCTCGGCAAGTACTCCGTGCATTTCAATCGCAGCGTGTTTGGAGCGGAGTGCTTCTTGTGTTTCCAAAAACTCATGAGCAGCAAATCGTTGCATAATGGCCTCCTGAAATCTTAATTGGGTTACTGTCAACCTTTGATAGTGTTTGTATAGAATCAATGGATATTCAGGAAAAAAGTGGTGAAGGAATTAGCCTGAGATGGTTAACCGGACTTTAAAACATGTTTTCGTAGCCAGTGCGTGGAATCTCGATATTTTTTTGTCCAGCATTTTCATCAATTTTTCCGTCGTTTGTACCTTCCATATAATTGTCGCTGACTTGTTCGTGTGTAATGGCGAGCCCTTGCTCTGTCAGCGATTCACTTTTGTAAAAGGACGGGTCGTACATTTTGTCGGCGATCTCTCCGGCTGCCTGAAGCAAATCTTCATCGTTGTTTTTCATCGTGTTCCCTCCTGAAGTTACAAGATAATCCAACGGACATTTTTCAAAGTGGTGCTAGCTTACGTATTCAGCTGAGTACGAATTGAAGCCTGCATGTACCGAAAGCAACGTATTTGCATAGCCCACCAAACGATTGACGGTCTCATCTACCACGGCGTAGACCAGCGGATGCAGAGTAGGGTCATGCAGTTTTGGGTCATCGAAAATCACGGTGGTGTTGATGAACACATCCCGATTTCCAATCAAGTCGTAATGAATGAATACTTTCCCACAAGCTCCTTCCGTCTGAGGGTCTCGGTATCCCGGCAGAAACAGATACCATTCCTCGGCTGTTGCAGAACGGAAATTTTTCGTGAATGTGAGACCTTGGATAGCTTCTTCTGTTTTTCTTTTTAATTCAGGGCTCATCAAAATATCCGACAAGAACCTTTCCTCCTTTGTTCCCTTTCAGTATGAAGAAAGGAGGGCACTTCCATGCAGAAACCCAAGGATGAATAGAACTTCCCAGATCGGAAGACAGTAAAAAGAAAAAATGGGGTGCACGGATTTGAATAACCTTGAAGACCTGAAGCACACATTGTCTTATATTCATTCTGAGCTTTTACGTATCGAAACCATGGCAGGAACACTATCAACCATCGAGCGAGACCACTATAATAGACTCACTAATTTCGACCAAAGGGAGTTAATAGACATTGCGGTAGAAGAACAAAACGCATCCAGACAGCTGGGCACCATGAAGCAAATGTGTTTGTCCATGGCTCAAAAAATTGAAGGGCTACAAACTGCGATCATGAGTAACGAACCTGGGGAGAGTGCCCGCCGTGTTGAGACTCATTGAAAATTTGATACGTTCTGCTTTGAATGAAACTGTAGATAAAGCGATTACACGGGTGATAAAGGATCAGTACACGGAAAATTTATTTGAAATGGTACCAGCTACAAATAAAGTGGGAATCACGAATTTAATGGAAATCGCTATGCGTGCCAATCAAGGAACTCCAATATCACGACCACTTGGCAGTCCGCTTCATTTTTCTCCCTGGGAGAAACTGCTTTTTAATCCTGTCCACCTTTTCCGCTTTCCTACTCCAGAGGCGGTAGGTATTAACACGTCAGTCACGATAGGTCCTCGTGCCAGAAAGCCCTTAACAATCACTGTTCCAATCATGATTGCAGCCATGTCGTTTGGCGGTGCCTTAAGCAAAAATGCAAAAATAGCTTTGGCAAAAGCAGCGACAGCCATCGGGACAGCAACAAACACAGGAGAGGCGGGGCTGCTGGAGGAAGAACGCGACGCTGCTTCGCTCCTTGTTGGGCAATATAACCGTGGGGGCTGGATGAATTCGCCGGATAAATACAAACGCCTGGATGCAATTGAAATCCAACTGGGTCAAGGTGCCCAAGGCTCCACCTCCCAACGAACCGCAGCAAAAAATATTGGTGAGGATTATCGAGAGGTTTTTGGTTTGAAACCAGGGGAAGACGCCTGGATTCATTCTCGGCTCCCTGACGTGAATTCGAAAGATGATTTTATAAAATTGGTCAGACGGCTGAAAAGCGAAACAGGGGTACCTGTGGGATTAAAAATAGCAGCAACGCATCACATCGAAAAAGAATTGCAAATGGCAATAGAAGCAGAAGTGGATTTTGTGACAGTCGATGGCGCAGAAGGGGGAACTCACGGAGGGGCACCTACCTTGCAGGACGATGTTGGACTTCCTACATTATTTGCAGTCTCAAGAGCAGTAGAATTCCTTGCGCGAAAGAGAACAGTCGATGATATCAGCTTGCTTGCGACCGGAGGGTTGGTGACCCCCGGACAAATGCTAAAAGCGATTGCTTTGGGAGCAGATGCAGTTTATATTGGCACAGCAGCGATTATGGCGCTGGTAAGTGAGCAAATGGTAAAAGCAGTTCCGTTTGAGCCTCCGACAAGTTTAGTCGTGTATACAGGGAAAATGACAGACCAACTCGATATTGACCAAGGATCATTGAACTTGATCCGATACCTTAGCAGTTGTGTCAAGGAAATGGAACAAGTAGCAGTTACTCTCGGGAAAACTGCCCTTACAGACATCGGAAAATCAGACTTGTGTACGTTGGACCCGTTCCTTGCAAAGGCGACGGGAGTTGAGTTGGGGTACGTGGCTCCGACGAATCAGGATCGTTTTTTTGAGGAGACAAATGCATTTTTCGTTAACCCGGAAGACAAGGTAGATCCCGACCGAATTCCACTTCATTAATTTCAAGGCGTAAACGTATACAAAGACAGTATGTAGATGACAAGCCAACTGTGAGGGTTGGCTTGTTTGGCTGTCTCATGACAAGACAAATTGCTGTTCATTTAACAAGGAAATAAGCATGCTATTTGAAGAAAAGCATCTTTCTCAAACAGGACTTTTCCGTACGTATCCAGGACTTCGGCTGTCGTATCCGCTTGTCTTGTCGCATATTCAGTAACGATGGAGACTGCGTTCTGATAATCCTCCGCCAAGAGAAATTCTGAATCCTGAAGTTTGAGTATATAGTTATCACGGTATACATACAGCTTTCCGCTAGAACGCATACGCTCGGGCATTTTCGTAGCACAGAAAGCCAAATCTTCAAAGTCTCTGAAGTGTAAGAGCGAATATGCTGACTCAGGAAACACTATTTTGCTTCCTTCTGTTTTTTCTTCTTGGTTTTCCAGCAAGGTAATGGTGATATACATCCCTTGAGAGGGGACGAAAGCTACCTCCGTACGTGAAGGCATGTCCATTGCCGGAAAAGCTTGTGTAGATTCTGCAAACAAAAGCGCTTCGTCGATCAAATGGTTAATGATTGAAAGAGTGGCCTCGTGATTATTTTGATCATAGCCGCGCTCAGTCAGTTCACTCTCCGGCACAAAGATTGAAATGGTGCGGTTATCTGAAATTTCCATCTTCACAGCTGATTCCTCCTTCATTCATCGAAGTATATAAAATGAAATTCAGAAATTGTCTTGGGCAGTAAATGCAGAATTGATTATTAGGGGGTAGCATTTCAATATACGGTACTTTTCATCTTGCAACAATAGGAGATTATTGGGTAGAAGTATCGTCCCATAAGCGTCTAATAATCGCATAAACGAGACAAACTACTGGTAACATGCATCCTGGAGGGGATCACAATTGACTGAACAAAACAATCAGGAAGTGGAAAATAAAGAATTGAAAGTTCTGGGGACGCATGCAGCAGGAAGCACCGATTTGTTTGAAACTCGAAAAGCGTCGAAGGACGAAGTCGTCGAGGCGCCCAAACATCCTGGAGGCGCGGGCTCATCCGGGACTTACTGAGATTTGCCTAGCACAACAAAAAGAAGCGCCTCTGCCACGGCTGTAGCCGGACGAGGGCGCTTCTTTTCATGATTCTTACAGTTTTTCACGTGCATGTGTAAGGGTTATCGAATTGGCAATGGCTGTCCACATATCCGTTGATTCAGAGCCAACGTACCAGTACGCGAGTCCACCAATTTGCCATTGCAGACTAGCCTGAGCCTTGAGCCCAATCGAACGGCTTTCTTCCAGCCAAATCGTGTGCGTGGTGCCTTGCTTTTGATACGTCGAACGGTATTGTCCAACTTTTTCGTCCCACGCTGTTTTTGCTCTGTATTGCGAGAGCAGTTGGTAAGACTGAGGGATGCTGATATCTGTGGACTTCAATGTCCCGTTCGATTGGTACCAGTCGCGTGTGTAAAGAGGCATTCCGACGATCAGCTTTTGGGTTGGAACCTCGTTAAGCAGGTCGGTAATGACTTTCGTAAACCAAGGCAGGGATGCCACGGAGCCTGCTTTTGACCCTCCTACCCAATGCTCTTCATAGGCCATTACTACCAAATAATCCGCATGCTTTGCCAATTTAGCAAAATCGAAAGGGTCGCTCCAGTCTGAATCACCATCAGGCGGAATATCTACAGATAGGACAGCGTCTTTTGTGTGAAGAGCTGTCGCGAGCTCCTGAATAAACAAGGTGAAGTTGTTGCGATCCGCAGGCGAGAAGCCTTCAAAATCGATGTTAATCCCATCTAGCTGGTACTTATCAATGAACGAAGAAAGCTTTTGCACGGCTGCTTTTCGTTTATTGGGATCGGATAGCATAGCGTGAGTAGCATTGGGATCAAATTTATTTCCGAAGAGCGGCCACACCTGCTTGCCATTTGCCCGCGCCCAATGGACGAGTGAAGCATCCGTAAAGTCGCTAATCGTACCGTCTTTTTGCAGGAAGTACCAACGCGGCGACAGCGTGTTGACTCCGCTTTTCTTGACTTGTGCAATGAACTCCTCTGTCGTGGATTGGTATTGCCATCCGAGAGAGACAAGCGGCTTGGCTGTAACGTTTTGCTTCTTCAGATTCTCCTGAATCCGATACAAAATAACAGCCGTTTCTTCTCTCGATAGTGCATGGGTCGGGCGGAAGTAGCCATTGTAGCCAACCAACCATTTTTTCTGCATGGCGTGGCTGACTGAGGCGCGTGCCCAGCTGGAAATCGCATTGGCATCCTTCACGGGCAGCTGGTAAGAAGGCGAAATACTCTGTTCCAGTGCACGTACGAGAAACGCAGCGGCCTCTTCGCGAGAGATCGTCCGCTTCGGAGCAAAAGTAGTAGGACCGATGCCATTCGCGATGTTAAGACCAGCAGCAGCTTGTACATACCCGTATGCCCAAGAGTTTTTCGGGACATCCGAGTAGGCTGCTACGTTGCTGACCACGGGTTTCATACCGAGGGCTCGTGTGAGCATCGCGACAAACTCAGCCCGCGTCACAGGGCGAGTCGGGTGAAAATACCCGTTTTCATCCCCAGCGATGACACCTGCCACCTGTAGCGAACGGATTTGCTCTATCGCATAGCTGTTTGCGATATCTTTTAAATTTTTCGTCGATGCTGTGGATGCAGGGACTCCTATGGCAAAAGAGAGTCCGTACACCAGAAAAGCAAAGGAGACTAACCAGATATGTATGTTTTG
>NZ_PXZN01000129.1:0-853 GCF_003013445.1 Brevibacillus sp. NRRL NRS-603
TAAAAGTGAGAAAGCTTACGATCAATGAAGAAAGACTGCAAAAACGAATCGAGCAATTGGCGCAAATCGGGAAAATAGGTGAAACGGGGGTATGTCGACTCGCTTTGTCCGCTGAAGACCGGGCAGGCGTAGAGCTGGTGCGTAGCTGGATGGAAGAAGCAGGCCTTCAGACACGGATCGATGACTTCGGCAATCTGATTGGCCGGATGGCGGGGAAGGATGATCAAGCTCCGATCTTGATGATAGGTTCGCATATCGATTCGCAGCCATACGGTGGTCAGTACGATGGTGTGATTGGCGTATTGGGGGGACTGGAGGTCGTCCAGACGTTGAAAGAACAGGGATTCATGCCTGCACAGCCCATTGAAGTCGTTGCGTTTTGTGATGAGGAAGGATGCCGGTTTCAAAAAGGACTGTTTGGTTCCAAAGGCATTCTCGGCATGCTGGACCCGACAGACTTGGAGCGGACGGACAAAAACGGGGTCACACGCAGGCAGGCATTGATTGATTTTGGCTGCGACCCTGATCGCCTGGAAGCGTCTATTTATCCAAAGGGCAGCATAGGTGCTTATCTGGAGCTGCATATTGAGCAGGGGCCGATTCTCGATGCTGCAAAAGAAGCGATTGGAATCGTGTCGGCGATATCGGGGCCTTTGTGGTGGACGGTCGAGCTGACCGGCTTTGCCGGGCACGCTGGTTCCGTACCGATGCCGATGAGAAAGGATGCACTAGTCGGGGCGGCAAAAGTAATTTTGGCAGTGAACGAGCTGGCAAAGCTTGATCCACAAGCGCCAACAGTCGGTACAGTCGGTCACTTGGAGGTTTTCCCGGATTCGCGCAACATTATTCCCGA